>NZ_JACARN010000114.1:0-20447 GCF_013386605.1 Pseudomonas sp. IPO3749
CGTTCTTGCAGGCGATCAGCACCGCCTTCAGCCAGGCCACGTTCTTGCAGGCGATCAGCACCGCCTTCAGCCAGGCCGCGTTCTTGCAGACGATCAGCGCCACCTTCGGCAACACGACGTTCCAGCAGGCGGTCCGAACCGTTTTCGGCGACGCGGTTACCTTGCAGGCGGTCCGAGCCACCTTCTGCAACACGGCTTTCGATCAGTCGATCCGAGCCACCTTCAGCGACAACAGGGTGAGCAAATGCGTTGGCAGCGATTACCGAGAAAGCGAGGCTAAGCAAGATTTGGCGTTTCATGTTGGTGTGCTCCGAGTGTTTTAGTTGGGTTGTTGCGGGTATGGGGTTGATGTTACGCGTTGCATTTTTTAAGAGAACTTCATTGGGCTGATGGTGACTATCGATGCCAGCGATGGCTCGTTTCGGCGAGCCATCGCTGGGCTAGTCATGGCATCTGCGGCAGTTCCTGCGGGCGCAGGTCGAACACCAGCACCTCGGCGTCCTCGCCCTGGCTCAGGCGAATCTGCCGTTCATCCCGCACGCGGGCGCCGTCGCCTTCCTGCAAGCGCTGGCCGTTGATTTCAACGCTGCCACGGGCCACATGGATGTAGACGTGGCGATCCGGCTCCAGGTCCAGGGTGGCGGCTTCGTCGCCGTTGAACAGCCCGGCATACACCCGTGCGTCCTGGCGCACGCTGAGCGATCCGTCGTTGCCGTCCGGCGAGATAATCAGCTGCAAGCGCCCACGTTTCTGCGCTTCGCTGAAGTGCTCCTGCTGATAGCGTGGCTCGGCACCGGCTTCATTGGGCACGATCCAGATCTGCAGGAAGTGCACGCCACGGGTCTGGCTGTGGTTGAACTCGCTGTGGGCTACGCCGCTGCCGGCGCTCATCAGTTGCACATCGCCGGGGCGGATCACCGAGCCGGTGCCCAGGGTGTCTTTGTGTTCCAGTGCGCCTTCCAGCACATAGGAGAAAATCTCCATGTCGCGGTGCGGGTGCTGGCCGAAGCCTTTGCCGGCCGCAACACGGTCATCGTTGATTACCAGCAGGTCGGAAAAACCCTGTTCTTTCGGGTTCCAGTAGCTGGCAAACGAGAAGGTGTGAAACGACTTCAACCAACCGTGATTGGCGGCGCCGCGTTCGGAAGCTTTGCGAAGGGTTAGCATGGTCTTGTCCTCAAGTGGGAGCGGGCTGCGGCATGCAGGGCTCCGGCGTTGAGAAGAAGGTTAATGGTTACCCTAAAATTCATTAAGAAGCTGAAGTCTGAATAACTGTCTCATTCAAGTTGACAGTTGTGAACGTGCAATAATGGCCGCCGCATTCCTTATCGATGGACTCTCCTTGTGATGAAAACCGTGGCCATGGCGCTGTTTCCGGACTTCCTCCTGCTCGACATGGCCGGGCCGCTCGAAGTGTTTTCCATTGCCAATCGCTACCTGCCAGCGGCAGATCACTATCAGATCCTTACCCTCGGCACCGAGCCTGGCCCGTTGCGCGCCTCCAATGGCGTCGCGGTACAGACCGACCTGCTGCTGGACCAGGCCCAGGATGCCTACGACCTGCTGCTGGTGCCCGGCGGTCCGGGTGCCTACAACGAATGCCACCCTGCGTTATTGCCTTGGCTCAGGGGCGCGGCGCCACGGGCACGGCGCTTTGGCTCGATCTGCACAGGCGCCTTTGTACTCGGGCATGCCGGGCTGTTGGACGGTCATCGCGTGACCACCCACTGGCACTACACCGAGCGGCTGATCAAGGCGTTCCCCAAGGCGATTGTCGAAACCGACCGTATCTATTTGCAGGACGGGCGCCTGATCACCTCGGGTGGCGTCACCGCCGGTATCGACCTGGCGCTGTCAGTGGTCGCCCAGGACCACGGCAAGCAGATCGCCGTCGAAGTGGCCAAGGTGTTGCTGGTGGTGATGAAACGCCAGGGCGGCCAGGCGCAGTTCAGCCCGATGACGGCGGCGGTGGCGCCCCAGGAAACCGCGATTACCCGCGTGCAGCAGCATGTGCTGGAGCATCTTGACCAAGCCTTTACCATCGAGTCCATGGCCGAGTTGGCCAGCATGAGCGCGCGGCATTTTGCGCGGCTATTCGCCAAGGACGTGCAGATGACGCCCATGGCATTCCTGCAAGGCGCACGCATCGATCGCGCCCGGCAATTGCTGGAAACCACCGACCTGCCGCTCAAGACCGTGGCTTTCCACGCAGGCTTCGGCAGCGTGCGACACATGCGCTTTCTGTTCAGTGAAAAACTGGGCCTCAACCCGACCCAATACCGACAGCAGTTCAGTTAACGACAGAATGTCCGTCTCGCGCACCCGAATGTCCGTATCGCTCCCCGCGCCAGCATTGTCCTGTCATCGCCAACTGGCAAGATAGCGGCAAGCCCACGGAAAAGGATGCGCGAACGCCCAAGGCCGGGTGTTTCAGCGCTTTTACACACATGAATAACCCTCAGGCGAGTGAGGCTGAAGGCACTGCGCGATTCGGCGCTTATGTCTTTCACCGGCAACAGCGTCTGGTCAGCAAGGCAGGCTGGCCGGTGCCTTTGGGTGGGCGCGCGCTGGATATCCTCGCGGTGCTGCTCGAAGCGCCTGGGCAGTATTTCAGCAAGGCTGTCTTGATAGAGCGCGTGTGGCCGAGCAGCGTGGTGGAAGAAAACAACCTGCGGGTGCACATCGCTGCGCTGCGTCGCGCCCTGGATGGGCAACGCTTCATTCTCAACGATCCACAACGCGGCTACTGTTTTGCAGCCGCTGTGCTAGGGGTTGTGCCGGTCACGCTGCCCCGGCATAACCTGGCAGTACGGCTCAGCCCGTTAGTGGGTTGCGATGAACTGTTGGGCGTACTGGTGCGGCGCCTGTCCGGCCAACGCCTGATGACGCTCACCGGGTGTGCCGGCGTGGGCAAGAGCAGCCTGGCCCTGGCGTTGGCCGAGCGGGTGCTGCCGCGTTATCGGGACGGCGTGTGGTGGGTCGACCTGGCCACGGTGGATGCGCCGATGGGCATGCTGCGCCACCTGGCGTTGGCGCTGCACCTTGAACCTTGCGCCAACGCCAATGAATTGGGTCGACAATTGGCGACCCGTCAGTTACTGCTGGTGCTTGACGGCGCCGACCTGCTGCTCGGCGCCTGCCGTCACCTGGTGCGCGTGCTACGCGAAGCGGCGCCCCAGGTCAGTGTGCTGGTCAGCAGCCGCGAAGCCCTGCAAGTCCCTGGCGAATGGGTGCAACGCGTGCCCCGGCTGGCGGTGCCTGCACCGTCGGCGCTGGGAAGTGTCGAGCAGGCCATGGCAAATCCTGCGGTGCAAGTATTCGTCGCCCGGGTGCGTGCCGCTCAGCAAGGTTTTGTGCTGCGGCCCCAGGACTTGGCGCCATTACGTGACATCTGCCGACGCCTGGATGGTATCCCCCTGGCCCTGGAATTGGCGGCCGCTCAAGTGGACGCCCTTGGCGTGCGCGGTTTGCAGCAGCAACTGTGCAACGGCGTGCAGGTGCTGAACCGAGGTCGGCGCACGGCGGTGGAACGTCATCAGTCCCTGAGTGCAGCCCTGGACTGGACCTATCAGCGCCTGAGCCTGCCGGAGCGCTGGCTGTTCCTGCAATTGGGTTTGTTCAAGATGGCGGTGACGTTGCCCACGTTGAGCGAGTTAGTCGCTGGCACTGAGCTGGAGCATGCCGACCTGTCCTACCTGCTAGGCCGCTTGGTGAACACGTCGCTGCTGAGTCTCGACCCCGGCCCCGGCAATGCCCGTTACCGCCTGCTCAACTGCGTGCGCAGCTATGCGCTCGCGCAATTGCGCGACCCGATGCAGGTCGCGCGTTTGCAGCAGGGCTATGGGCATTACCTGGGGCCGTTTTCAGGCCGGCCGTTTGTCTTGCAACTCGTCGAGCAGGCGGCGTACGCGGACTAGGTCCTGGGTGGCAAAGCCTTCGGTGAACCGCGCGTAGACCGAACCCAGCAGGTCGCGTGCAGGCTGCACGCGGCCTTGCGCCTGCCACAGCCTTGCCAGTGAAGTGGCACAGCGCAACTCCCAGGCAAGCGCCCCTTGCTGGTGTGCCAGGCCCAAGGCTTCCAGCAGCAGCGTTTCGGCCGCACGGCGATCCATCAGGCTGTCGGCGCGCACCCGCAGAATCTCTGGAGTGCACCAGCCCGCGAGGCCATTTCTGGCGCGTTCAAATAGCTCGTCAGTGACCTCAATGGCGTTGAACGTCACCAGGATGTCCTCGACCAGGCCCAACCCCTGCACATCGGCCATCGGCAACGTGCCTTCGTAGCACCGCGCCCAGGTATGGAACAGCTGCACCGAATGCTTTTGCGCTTGCTGCAGCAGCTGGTCCAACTGCTCGCGGGCCACCCCGTTGTCGCCGTTGTAGTGGGCGATGACCACCCCGGCCAGGGCCAGGGTGTAGCAGATCGACGTACCATGATTGATCGTCAAGGCCAGCGCCAACGCCTGGCTCGCGGTGCGCCACGCGCGCTCCGGGTAACCCCGCAGCCACAGGATGCGCGCGAGGATGGTCAATGAGGCGACGCTCTGGTCGTATTGCACGCCAAAACCGTGGGTAAAACGGTTGAGGTGGCCGCTGTGGGCCATGCGCTGGATCACCTGTTCAGCATGGTGCTGCGCCAGCGCCTGGTTGCCGGCGAAGTGCTGCGCCAACACCCGCAGGCGCTGGGCGCTGAGGGCTAGCAGGGGCTCGGCCTCGGGGCCCAGGCGGTCGAAGTGCAGGCTTTGCGCCAAGGCTTCGCGGTAGTTGCCGCAGCACAGGTTCACGGCCATATGCCCCGACACCGCGCGCAATTGGCCGGCCAGGTCCTTGCCCGCTTCCGCCAGGCGCCGGGCGCAACTGAAGGCTTCGATGGTCTGCGGCGTGCCGCCCTGGGTGTGATAGGAAAAGCTGCCCAGCGCCAGCTGCAATGCCATGTTCAAGCGCTGGCTCGGTGCCCTTGACTCGCCCAGCCGTGCCAGGGCCTTGCCCACGTACAGACCCTGGTCACGCAGCAGCGACAGCTCCTGCCACAACGGCATCGCACTGACCGTGAGACGCATGCCCAACACATGCACACCCTGGTTGCCCAGGCTCCAGTCGAGGGCAGCGCGGATGTCTTCGCGCAGCGGCGCGTAGCGGTCGATCCAGGGTTGGGTCGCGGTGACTTCCCAATCGTCCTGGGCCTGGTGCATCAGCGCCAGGCAGCGCTCGGCATGGCGCTCGCGGGTGGCGTCCAGCTCATGGGCCACGCTGAGTTTTTCCAGGGCGTAGGTGCGGGTGATGTCCAGCAGGCGATAGACCATCTCGTCATCGCCGGCTTCCACATTGAGCAGGGATTTGGCGACCAATTGAGTGATGGAGCCCAACACTTCGGTC
Source organism: Pseudomonas sp. IPO3749 (assembly GCF_013386605.1). NCBI lineage: Bacteria > Pseudomonadati > Pseudomonadota > Gammaproteobacteria > Pseudomonadales > Pseudomonadaceae > Pseudomonas > Pseudomonas sp. IPO3749. The sequence goes on from NZ_JACARN010000114.1 coordinate 5,374, forward strand.
GGTGCAATCTGTTCTCCGGCAATCACCGCTGCCGCGCTGGCCAGGCTGAAACCGCCGCGAAACACCGCCAGGCGCCGCAGGCAGATCTGTTCGCAGGCGGTCAGCAGCTCAAAGCTCCAGTCCAGCGTGGCGCGCAGGGTCTGATGACGGGGCAGGGCGTTGCGCCGGCCACGGGTCAGCAGGCGAAAATTGTCTTCCATTTGCACCAGCAGGCCCTGAAGGCCAAAGCGTTCGATCTGCGCGGCCACCAGCTCAATCGCCAGGGGAATGCCGTCCAGGCGTTGGCAGATATCAATCGCCAGCGGCAACTCGGCTTCGCTCAGTTCAAAGCTGTCCTGATGGGACATGGCCCGCTCGATCAACAATTGCAGGGCGGGGTAGCCCAGCGCCTGGGCGCGATTGCCGGTGACGGGCGGGCAGGCCAGGGGTTCCAGGCGCTGCACGGATTCGCCTTCGGCGCGCAACGCCTCGCGGCTGGTGGCCAGGATGTGCAGCCTGGGCGCATGGCGCAGCAGGGTTTCGCTGATCAGGGCGATGTCGTCGAGCAGGTGCTCGCAGTTGTCGATCACCAGCAGCAGTTGGCGTTCCTGCAGGCTGCGGGCAAAGGTCGCCAAGGGTTCGTGCTCGGCATGAGTGACGTCGAGCAGGGCAGCCAGGTTGGGCAGGATCATCGACGGTGCGCTCAGTGGCGCCAGGTCGAGCAGGCGAATGCCGTCGCGGTAATGGCCGATCAACAATTCCGCCACCCGCAGCGCGACCGTGGTCTTGCCGATGCCGCCGGCGCCGGTCAGGGTGATAAAGCGTTGTTCCGGCAGTTGCTGCACCAGGCTGTCGATCAGGGCCTGGCGGCCGATCATCCGGGTACGCCGCAATGGCAGGTTGTGACACGGGCGTTGTGGGCTACCTTCAGAGGGCGGCGTCATCGGTTCGATGCTCAGTGGCGCAACAAAACTGCAGCCGCGCTGGGCCACGGTCACGATATAGCGCTGCCCGGCCTGGCCATCGCCCAGGGCCTTGCGCAACGCCGCCATATGCACCCGCAGGTTGCCGTCTTCCACTACGCTTTTGGGCCAGACGCGGGCGATCAATTCCTGTTTGCTCACCACGTTGCCGGCCTGTTCCAGCAGGATCAGCAGGATCTCCACCGCACGGCTTCCCAGGCGCAACGGGCGACCGGCCTCCAGCACCAGGCGTTGGCGCGGGTGGATGCGATAGGGGCCGAAATGCACGGCCTGGTCGCCGGAGTCGCTCATGGGGGGCCATGCTCGGGAAATGGGGAGCGGCCAGCATATTCCAGGTACGCACCGACCACTAGGCGGCGATCACTTGAGGCTTGTGGCGCGAGTGGTGATTTCGCCAGGTCATCGGGTTGACGCCTTCGCTGCGGGTGAACATATGGCAGAAGTGCGCCTGGTCGCAAAAGCCGCATTCCAGGCTGATTTGCGTGAGGCTCAGGGACGAGCTGGTGATCAGTTCCTTGGCGCGCTGGATGCGTTGTTGACGGATCCACTCCTGTGGCGACAACCCGGTGGTGCACTTGAACGCCCGGGAAAAATGGCTGCGTGACAACGCGCAGGCCTGGGCCAGGTCGGCAATGGCCAGGCTTTCGCCGAGGTTGGCCAGGATCAGTTGTTTGGCGATGCGCTCGCGCCGAGGGCACAGGCCTCCGGTGGCGGACAGGCGAGGGGCATATTGCTCGAGTCGGGCCATGACAAATATCCGCAGTCGATGGGAGCGTTCCCGGTGGATGGATGCAGTGTAGACGGGGCCAATTTTGTTGCCGGACCGTCCGGCTGACGAGTTAATCGTTGTTAATTTCGCCAGGTGCCGGCCTGAAAAAGACAGCACAGGCATGCAATCAAAGCAGCGTTTTGCATGCTTACCTGTGCACTTGACAACCGTTTGGATACTTCCTCCATGAACCGCAACGACCTGCGCCGCGTCGACATGAACCTGTTGGTGATTTTCGAAGCGCTGATGTTCGAGAAGAACCTGACCCGGGTCGCCGAAAAACTTTTCATGGGCCAGCCGGCGGTGAGTGCGGCACTGGGCCGCCTGCGTGATTTGTTCGACGACCCGTTGCTGTTGCGCAACGGGCGGGGCATGGAGCCCACGCCACGCGCCGTGGCGATACTCAAGGAGTTGCAACCGGCCATGGACACCATCTCCGGCGCGGTCAGCCGTGCCAAGGATTTCGATCCTTCCAGCAGTTGTGCGGTGTTTCGCATCGGTCTGTCGGACGACGCCGAGTTTGGCCTGTTTCCGCCGTTGCTCAGTCAATTGCGCGAGGAGGCGCCGGGCATCATTGTGGTGGTGCGTCGGGCCAATTACCTGCTGATGTCATCACTGCTTGCCAGTGGCGAAATCACGGTCGGAGTGAGCTACACCACCGAACTGCCGGCGAATGCCAAGCGCAAGAAACTGCGGGACATTCCGTGCAAGGTCTTGCGCGGCGATGACGGTGCCGAGCCGCTGACCCTGGATGACTACTGCGAACGGCCCCACGCGATGGTGTCGTTCTCGGGGGACTTGAGCGGCAACATCGATCTGGATCTGGCGCGGATTGGCCGGGCGCGGCGGGTGGTGTTGGCGGTGCCGCAATTCAGCGGGCTGCGGGCGTTGCTCGCCGGTACACAGATTATTGCGACGGTGCCGGATTATGCCGCCTGTGCGTTGACCGAAGGCACTTCCTTGCGGGCGGAGGATCCGCCGTTTGCGATCGATGCGGCGGAGTTATCGATGGTGTGGAGTGGCGTGCACGATAACGATCCGGCTGAACGCTGGTTGCGGGGCAGGATTGCCAGGCATATGGCGCAGGAGGTCTGACTGAGTGCCCACCTATTACTCGTGCAGCGGCGCCTGGCCTGATTCGCCGGCGCTTCGAAAAGCGCCGGCCGTCATGTGCCTCCTGGAGCCGGTCAGGGCTCAAGCACAACCTTGAGGGATTTGTCGCCGCGTTCCATCACCGCAAAGGCTTCCTTGAAATCCGCCAGGGCGAACTTGTGGGTGACCACGTCGCGCATGTCGATCTTGCGGTTGCCGATAAAGTCGATGGCGCGCGGATACATGTAGGGCCCCAGGTGCGAGCCGAGTACATCCAGCTCCTTGCGGTCGCCAATGATCGACCAATCCACCGTGGCCTCGTCATTGAACACGCTGAACTCGACGAAACGCCCCAGCTTGCGCAGCATCGCCAGGCCCTGGTTGACCGCCTTGTGATGACCGGTGGCTTCGATGTAGATGTCGCAACCGTAGCCGTCGGTGATTTCACGGATCTTGGCCAGCACGTCGACTTCGGCGGGGTTCCACACCTCGTCGGCGCCCATGCGCAGGGCGAGGGCGGTGCGTTCGGGCTTCATGTCCAGCACGATGAGCTTTTTCGGGTTGCGCATGCGCACCGCGCCGATGATGCCCAGGCCCAGTGTGCCGGCGCCGGCGACCACCACCACGTCATCGAAATCCACGTTGGCGCGTTCGGCGGCGTGCAGCGAGCAGGCCAGCGGTTCGATCAGGATGGCTTCGTCGGGGGCGATGGAATCCGGCACTTTATGGATGATGCCTTCCTTGGTGAAAATCATGTACTGGGCCATGGCGCCCTGCACATTGTTCTGGAAGCCATACAGGTCGTGTTTCTGGCACATCCAGTACTGGCCGTGGTTGCAGAAGCGGCAGCCCCAGCACGGCACGATCTGCTCGGAAATGACTCGGTCGCCAATCTTCACGCCGCGTTTTTCCGCGCCAGGGCCGAGGGCGACCACGCGACAGACGAACTCATGGCCGGGGATCATTGGCGGTTTCACATAGCGCGGTTGTTCGGCATCACCCCAGAACGAGGGCGCGCCGCGATAGGTCTTGATGTCGCCCATGCAGATGCCGCACAGCTCGACCTTGGTGAGGATTTCCTCAGGGCCGGGCGTGGGCACGTCGACGGTTTCCAGCCGGTAGTCTTCCGGGCCATGGCAGACCACGGCCTGCATGGTTTTCGGAATGATCGGGGACAGTTGTTCTTGCGGGCGTTCGGTGACGGTGGACATGGCTGGCCTCACAACAAAGATGAACCTATCGCTCCCGCGCGGGGAGCGATAATTCGACACGACTTACTTGGCGCCGCTGACTTGTTTGTACAGCGCGTCGGCGTTGGCGTTGGTGACCGGCACCCAGGGCAGGATGTAGTTTTTCGCGGTGCCGTCACCCCATTTCACGTCTTTGGCGTAGCGCTCCCAGATCACCGATTGCGGCTTGTAGTCGCTGCCGGCCAATGCGCGCAGGGCCACATCCAGGGCGCCTTGGGACTGGGCCTGGGCGTCTTGCAGGAAGGTGGTGACTTCCTCTTTTTTCGCCGCCTGGATCGCGTCCGGCATGCCGTCGATGGACGTGACGGGCACATCCTTGGACGTCAGGCCGTGGGACTTGAGCGCTTGCACGGCGCCGAGGGCCATGTCGTCGTTTTGTGCGATCACGCCGTTGATGCCTTTGGGGTGGGCGTTCAGCCAGTCCTCGGTGAGTGTCAGGGCTTGGGCGCGGTCCCAGTTGGCGGTCTTTTTCTCGATGATCTTGATGTCCGGGTGTTTGCCCAGCACTTCCAGCTCGCCTTTTTCGCGGTCGATCTGTGCCGACTGGCCGATCGGCCCCTGGATGATCACCACATTGCCCTTGCCGTTGAGCTTGTCGACCATGGCCTGGGCCTGCAGGCGGCCACCTTCCACGTCGTCATTGCCGACATAAGGCACGGAGGCATCGGCTACTTTCGTATTGGAGGCGATGACCACCACGTCGTTGCTCATGGCTTGCTTGACGGTGCCCACGCCGGCCTTGGTGTCGATGGGCACGAACAGGATGGCGTCGTAGTGCTGGGTCACCATGTTTTCGATCTGGTTGTTCTGCGTCAGCGCGTCGTAGTTGCCATCGAACACCGTGAGCTGCACGGTGCCATCTTTGACGGCAGGGTGCTCCTTGAGCTCGCGCACCCAGTTCTGCATGAATTGGCCCTTGAGGCCGTAGACCGCCGCGCCGACCTTGTAGGTCTTGCCGTCGGCGGCCAGGGCGATGCTGCTGGCGAGGAGGGAGAGGGCCGCAGCGGCGGCGAAGGTCGTACCAAGTTTCATGATGAGCACCCCATTTATTGTTGTAGTCAGTCGTTCATTCATTGCCTTGTGCTGATCATATGTTTATCAAATGAAAATCTGATCAGTCAATCGCTTTCGCTAAAAATGCTTAAATAGCGTGTTTTATGGGTTTTCATGAGCGAGGTGGCGATTTCTGGCATGTATTTTGTTGTTGTTTGCGTGATATAAATTTCAATAAGTGATCATATGATCGTGCGGGTCTGGCAACAGTTACAGATCTTGTAATAGTTTTGCGTTGTGGGAATTTTCTGTTTCGGCTGTACGATTCAAGTCCTTTTGTCATCGCAGGATTTGCATGAACACCCTCTCGGAGCCTCCCAGTCGTCTTTCCCCAAGACAACCGCTGCCGCTGTTCCCTCTGAAGCACCCCGTATTCCGACTGCTAGCCTTGTACCGGTCCACTGACCGCGCCTTGCCGTGTCCGGCATTCTGAAAATCAATGACTGAAGAGACCCAATAAATGGAATGGTTAGCGGATCCAACGGCCTGGCTCGGCCTGTTGACCTTGATTGTGCTGGAACTGGTACTGGGCATCGACAACCTGGTGTTTATCGCGATCCTGGCGGACAAGCTGCCGCCGGAGCAGCGTGACCGTGCGCGGTTGATCGGCCTGTCCCTGGCGCTGCTGATGCGCCTGGGCCTGTTGGCGAGTATTTCCTGGCTGGTAACCCTGACCCAGCCGCTGTTCGAGGTGTTCGACAAGAGCTTCTCGGGCCGTGACCTGATCATGCTGTTCGGTGGCGTGTTCCTGTTGTTCAAGGCCACCATGGAATTGCACGAACGGCTAGAAGGCCACGTGGCCCAGCGCACAGGCAATGCCGCCTACGCAATGTTCTGGCCGATCGTGGCGCAGATCGTGGTGCTTGATGCGGTGTTCTCCCTGGACGCGGTGATTACCGCTGTGGGCATGGTGGACGAACTGGCGGTGATGATGATCGCGGTGATCGTGTCCATCGGCGTGATGATCGTGGCGAGCAAGCCATTGACCCGCTTCGTCAATGCGCACCCGACGGTGATCATGTTGTGCCTGGGCTTCTTGATGATGATCGGTTTCGCCCTGACCGCCGAAGGCCTGGGCTTCCATATCCCGAAAGGCTACCTGTACGCGGCGATTGGCTTCTCGATCCTGATCGAAGTGTTCAACCAGATCGCACGGGCCCGCCGCAAGAAGTCGGCGCAAGGTGTGTTGCCGGTGCGTGAGCGCACGGCCCATGCGGTGATGCGCTTGCTCGGCAGACGTAGCCTGGCGGTGGAGGAGGTGAGCGATGAGGTTGCCGACCTGTTGGGCGAGCCGGATGCGGCGCAAGGCCCGCTGTTTGATCGACGCGAGCGCGTGATGATCAGTGGCGTGCTGCAACTGGCCGAGCGGCCGATTCGCACACTGATGACACCACGGGCCAAGGTCGACTGCATCGACCTGGCGGACGATCCCGACAGTATTCGCCTGAAACTGATGCATTCGTCCTACTCGCGACTGCCGTTGATCCGCAATGGCGCGGTCGATGAGCCGCTGGGCTTCGTGCACAAGAAAGAGCTGCTCAAGGAATACCTGGCCGGTAATGAGCCGAACCTGGAGTACTTGGCGCGCCGGGCGATCAACCTGCTGGACAGCTTTTCGGTGCTCAACGCCCTGGAGCAGATGCGTCAGGAATCTACCCACATCGCGTTCGTGATCAACGAATTCGGTGACTTCATGGGTGTGTTGAGCATGACCGACATTCTCGAGTCCATCGCCGGTGAGTTGCCGGACGCCAGCGAGATCGAGGGGCCGGATATCATCGAAGAGGGTGCAGGTTTTCGCGCCAATGGTGCATTGAATCTCAATCAGGTGCGCCAGCGCACGGGCTTCAACGCGGTCGCGACCGACGATTACCAGACCTTGGCCGGCCTGGTGATGAGCCTGCTGGACCGCCTGCCTGTGGTGGGCGACGGCCTGGTGCATGAAGGATGGCGCCTGAGTGTGGCGGCCGTCGAGGAGCGGCGCGTGACCCAGGTGTCTATGGTGCGTGAAACGTAAAGCGGTCCTTGCCCGCGTGCTTTGACACATACAGCGCCTGGTCCGCCTTGATCAGTGCCTGGTTCAGGGTTTCACCATCCTCCACCCGGGCCAGGCCGATGCTGATGGTCACCGGGTGCTGGGTCGCTTCCTCACGCACTCGGGCACAGAGCAGGTTCGCCAAGTGCGCCGCATCCTCGCGGCGCACGCCTGCCAAGTAGATTCCAAACTCTTCGCCGCCCAGCCGGGCGTAATCGAAGTCGACCATGACCGTCTTGATGTCCTGGGCCACGCGCTTGAGGACTTCATCGCCGATGTCGTGTCCATACACATCATTCACCCTCTTGAAGTTGTCGATGTCGATCATCGCCAGGTAGTGATCGTGCGCCTTGGGCTGTTGGCTGAGCTTTTTCCCGGCGCTGGTCATGAAGGAGCGGCGGTTGGGGATTTCGGTGAGGGTATCGAGGTACGCCTGATCCAGCAGCAATCTGGACATGATGAAGTTATGCAGCTTGGCCTGGCGCAGTTTCAGGAAGCTGTAGAGCGTCAGGAAGGTCAGGAACACCGAATAGAAGGTCACCAGGGCGCCACGCACTTCCAGCAACGAGAGTTGGGCCAGGTGAAACGGGTTGAGCAATGCCCAGGTGATCAGCATTGTCGTGACGAACGACCAATGCTTGAGCGGTAGCACCGATGCGCTATAGAGGATGCTCGAAGCGGCCAGGATCAACCAGCTGGGGTGCAGGTCCATCGGCAAACCTTCGATCAGCAGGCGGGTGCCGAGGGCGATGACCGCGACGAATATCAGGTTGATCCACTGGAAGTGCTGGGCGTCGCGGGTAAATCCCAAGGTAATGGTGTTGATGGTCAGCAGCGCGAGAAAGAGCATCGAAAGCCCGGTAAAACCCTGGCCGCCCGGAAAGCTGACGATCAGGTCGAACACCAGCCAGATGCAGATGCTCGCGATGTAGATCAGCAGGCAGAAAGGCTTGAGTCGCTCGAAATCATGCTGGGCGAACTCACGTTGCAGGGCGGGTGAGGGGTGTTTCTTCAGGACTTCGGCTTCAATGGTCTTGAACATTGCTGACCCTGGTTCGGCTGAGACGGCACTCAGCAGCGTAGACCGTGGTCAAGGGTGTGCAAGCGCGGATAGGGTGGGGCGGTGGACGCGGTGGTAGTGCTTGAACGTAGCCTCAACCACTTGCGCCTGGTTCTCCCGTGGGCCGAAGCCCTTGAGTTTTTCCTCCAATACGCCGTTCCAATAGATTAGTAGCGTTGGAGTGCCCGTGACGTCGGGGTGCCGGGGTGTGCCCGCGCAATCCACTACCAGGCTCACTATCCATGGGTGCTTCCAGGCGGCCAGTTCGAACAAGGGGGTGGACTCCCCACAGGCGGGGCAGTGTTCTGAAACAAACAGGATGAACACGGGGCGTGGTGTATTGAGGATTCGTTGAAAGTCCTTCGCATCGGCAATTTTCCGGGTAGCAGTCCCCATGATGATCCCTCTTTGGATAGCACTGGTGTCTGCCAACGCTAAGTCGAGGAAGCATCACCGTCTACTGTCAACCTTCACAGGTCGCTATCGCGCTCCAGGCGTTCCCGCGCCTTGCGCGCCTGGCTTGCGCATTTCTTGTATTCAAGGTTGTCCCTTGAGGCCTTCGCCTGGCGGTAACCGTGATGATTCTGGCTGGTGTAATTGGTGCTCAGGGCTGCGTTGAGCTTGCGCAGTTCTTCCTTGCACTCGCGGCGGTCGTTACTGGCCAATGCGCTGCCAGCCACCAGAAAGGAGAGCAAAACCAGGGTGAGGCGCAACTTCATCAGGGTGGAGTCCTTGTCGGAATGAATGTGCCAAGGCTAGCCCAGCGTGGGGATTTTTCCACGCGCCAGACGCACTGCAACGGTGCGCGGTAACGCCTTTGTGGCGCACGCAAGTGGGGCCTGTCACCGCTGTGTGGGGCCTTGGGTAGCAAAGTGATTTCAGGTGCTGGCTCAACGCCTTAATCCACATCATCTTTTATCTATCTGATTTAACACAGATTTATCTATGTCGTTTTTTTCTGTTACCGCGTGTGGCACACTTTCTGCTGTCTATTCCGTTGTTACATACTAAGTTCCGGTATAGCGGAATACACAACTCCTGGAGTGCTTGTCATGCATCACCGACCTTCCGTGTTTAAAGCGTGTGTTTTTCTCTTCGCCGCATCGGCTTCCCTCGCCAGCATCGTGCAGGCGGCGGACAGCAAGCTCGATGATGTGCTCAAGCGTGGGCACCTGATCGTGGGTACAGGCAGTACCAATGCGCCGTGGCACTTCCAGGGAGCGGATGGCAAGTTGCAGGGGTTTGATATCGACATCGGCCGCATCGTGGCCAAGGGTTTGTTCAATGACCCGAGCAAAGTCGAGTTCGTGGTGCAGTCGTCTGACGCCCGGATTCCCAACCTGCTGACCGACAAGGTCGACATGAGTTGCCAGTTCATTACCGTCACCGCCAGCCGTGCCCAGCAGGTCGCCTTCACCCTGCCGTACTACCGCGAAGGCGTGGGCCTGCTGCTGCCGAACAACAGCAAGTACAAAGAGATTGAAGACCTGCAGGCCGCCGGCGACAGCGTCACCGTTGCTGTACTGCAAAACGTCTATGCCGAAGAACTGGTGCACCAGGCGCTGCCCAAGGCCAAGGTCGACCAGTACGACAGCGTCGACCTGATGTATCAGGCCGTGAACTCCGGTCGCGCCGATGCCGCCGCCACCGACCAGTCCTCGGTCAAATACCTGATGGTGCAGAACCCAGGCCGCTACCGCAGCCCGGTCTACGCCTGGAGCCCGCAGACCTACGCGTGCGCCGTCAAGCGTGGCGACCAGGACTGGCTGAACTTCGTCAACACCGCGCTGCATGAAGCCATGACCGGTGTGGAGTTCCCGACCTACAAGGCCTCGTTCAAGCAATGGTTCGGTGTCGACCTGCCGGAACCCGCGATCGGCTTCCCGGTTGAGTTCAAGTAAATCGAAAACCTGGGGCGTCGCTGACGGCGCCCCAATCAGGTACTGCTGACCATGAACTATCAGTTGAACTTTGCCGCCGTGTGGCGCGATTTCCCCAGCTTGCTGGCGGGGCTCGGCCTGGGCCTTGAGCTGGCGCTGCTGTCGATCGCCATCGGCTGTGTGATCGGCCTGATGATGGCCTTTGCCATGCTGTCCAAGCACCGTGCGTTGCGGGTCTTCGCCTCGGTGTACGTGACGGTGGTGCGCAATACGCCGATCCTTGTGCTGATCCTGTTGATCTACTTTGCATTGCCCAGCCTGGGGATCCGTCTGGACAAGATCCCGTCGTTCATCATCACCTTGTCGCTGTACGCCGGTGCTTACCTGACCGAAGTGTTCCGCGCCGGGCTGTTGAACATTCCCAAGGGCTTGCGCGAAGCCGGGCTGGCCATCGGCCTGGGCGAGTGGCGTATCCGTGCCTACATCACCGTGCCGGTGATGCTGCGCAACGTGCTGCCTGCGCTGTCGAACAACTTCATTTCGCTGTTCAAGGACACCTCGCTCGCTGCCGCCATCGCGGTGCCGGAGCTGACCTACTACGCCCGCAAGATCAACGTCGAAAGCTACCGGGTGATTGAAACCTGGCTGGTCACGACCGCGCTCTACGTGGCTGCCTGTTACCTCATTGCCATGCTGCTCCGTTACCTGGAACAGCGTCTGGCGATCCGTCGTTAAGGAGGGCTTTCATGTACGAGTCCCCAAGCTGGCTGCATGAGTTGTGGATCGCCCGGGATACCCTCTGGGCGGGCTTTCAAGCCAGCGTTTATGTGTCTGCGTTGGCAATTATCTTTGGCACCCTGATCGGCATTGTCGCGGGGTTGATCCTGACCTACGGCAAGTTCTGGATGCGTGCGCCGTTTCGTCTGTATGTCGACCTGATCCGTGGCACACCGGTGTTTGTGCTGGTGCTCGCGTGTTTCTACATGCTGCCGGCGCTCGGGTGGCAGATCACCGCGTTCCAGGCCGGTGCGGTCGGGTTGACGCTGTTCTGCGGTTCTCACGTCTCCGAGATCGTGCGCGGCGCGCTGCAAGCCATTCCCCGTGGGCAACTGGAAGCGGGCAAGGCGATCGGCCTGACGTTCTACCAGTCCCTGGGCTACGTGCTGCTGCCCCAGGCGCTGCGTCAGATTTTGCCGACCTGGGTCAACTCCTCCACGGAGATCGTCAAGGCCTCGACGCTGCTGTCGGTGATCGGCGTGGCCGAGTTGCTGCTCAGCACCCAGCAAGTGATCGCGCGCACCTTCATGACCCTGGAGTTCTACCTGTTCGCCGGGTTTCTGTTCTTTGTCATCAACTACGCCATCGAGTTATTCGGGCGCTACATTGAAAAGCGGGTGGCCTTGCCATGAATCAATCTCAAACCAACCAACCGCTGCTGAACATTCGTGGCCTGCGTAAGCAATACGGCCAGGTGGAAGTACTCAAGGGCGTTGACCTGTCCATGCAGCGTGGCAACGTGGTGACCTTGATCGGCTCCAGCGGCTCGGGCAAGACCACACTGTTGCGTTGCGTCAACCTGCTGGAAGAGTTCCAGGGCGGGCAGATCACCCTGGATGGCGAGTCCATCGGCTACAGCGAAATTGCCGGCAAGCGCGTGCGCCACCCCGAGCGGGTGATTGCCCAGCACCGTGCGATGACCGGCATGGCGTTCCAGCAATTCAACCTGTTCCCGCACCTGACGGCCTTGCAGAACGTCACCCTTGGCTTGCTCAAGGTCAAGAAGATGGGCAAGGACGAAGCCGTCGCACTCGCAGAAAAATGGCTGGACCGCGTCGGCCTTCTGGAACGTCGCAATCACTTTCCCGGTCAGCTGTCCGGCGGTCAGCAACAGCGTGTAGCGATTGCCCGCGCCATTGCCATGAACCCCAGCCTGATGCTGTTCGACGAAGTCACCTCGGCCCTCGACCCGGAGTTGGTGGGCGAAGTGCTCAGCGTGATCAAGGGCCTGGCGGAAGAGGGCATGACCATGTTGCTGGTCACCCACGAAATGCGCTTTGCCTACGAAGTCTCGGACAAGATCGTTTTCATGAACCAGGGCCGCATTGAAGAGCAGGGCACCTCGAAGGACATCTTCGAACGCCCGCAATCGCCGCGCCTGGCGGAATTTCTCAAGAACATTCGTTTTTAATCAGGAGCCTTTTTTATGAGCATTACTCGTTACGGTGCCGGTAGCACAGCCGGCGGTGGCCAACCCCGTCCTTTCGCCCGTGCGGTGGAAGCCGATGGTTGGTTGTACGTCTCAGGCCAAGTGCCTGCGGTGGACGGCGAAATCATCACCGGCGGCATCATCGAACAGACCCGCCAGACCATGCGCAACGTGGTGGCGATCCTTGAAGAAGCCGGTTACGAATTGAAAGATGTCGTGCGCGTCGGCGTGTGGCTGGAAGACCCGCGGGACTTCTGGAGTTTCAACAAGGTGTTCGGTGAGTACTTCACCCCGGAACACGCGCCGGCGCGGGCCTGTGTGCAGGCCAATATGATGGTCGATTGCAAGGTCGAGATCGATTGCGTGGCGTACAAGAAGAAGTAAAGATGATCGCCCTGTTTGTGAGGCATGGGTTTCCTGTGGTGAGGGGGCTTGTCCCACGCTGGAGTGCGCAGCGCTCCCGCTTTTTTTTGGGGGCCGCTTCGCAGCCCAGCGCGAGCAAGCTCGCTCACCACAGGTTGATCGCCCGCTTTGAGCATTTATGAGACCGAAACTGCCATGACCGAAGACACCATCAAACGCCGCGCCAAAGGCCTGGACCGTGCATTCGATATCCTCGATTTTCTCAAGGAAATCGGCCAGCCCCTGCGCCCGAATGATATTGCCAGCGGCATCGGCAGCCCCAAGTCCACCGTCTATGAACTGGTGGCGTCGCTGCTTGAGCGGCGCATCCTGGAAACGGTAGGCAAGGACGGTCACGTCTACCTCGGCCGCCAGCTTTACTTCCTTGGCCAGGCGCACCTGCGGCATTTCGACCTGACCCGCGAGGCCGATCACGCGCTGCAGGAAATCGTCAGCCAGACCCACGAAACCGCGCAGATGTGCCTGCTCAACGGGCGCAAATACACGGTGGCGCTGATGCGTGAGGGCGAGCGGCATTTCCGTATTTCTTCGGACATCGGCGAAAACGCTCCCATCCCGTGGACCGCCTCCGGGCGCCTGTTGCTGGGGCACTTGAGCGACCAGCAGATCATTGACCTGATCGATCACGATGACTTCATCCTGCCGGACGGCCAGCGCCTGCCGCTGGAGACCTTCCTGGCGCAAATCCGTCAGGCCACCCTCGATGGTTTCTTCTCCTTCGACAGCGTGGCCGACACCTTTACCCATTGCTTTGCCGCCCCGGTGCGGGACGCGCAAGGTATCAGCATCGCGACGCTGTGCATCGTCGCCCCACGCGCCGATGCCACAAAAAACTACAACGACTATCGCCGGGTGTTGATCGACAGCGCCAACAACCTGGCCCGGCGTATCAACGAATAGGAGTTTTCCATGTCTGCCATCAATGCCGTTGAAAAGGGCGCCGCCGCCGTTGGGGCCCACCTGGTCCGTGACGTCAGCCTGCCTGCCCTGGTGCTGCACCGTGACGCCCTGGCACACAACATCCGCTGGATGCAGGACTTCGTCAGCAACAGCGGCGCGCAGCTGGCGCCCCATGGCAAGACCAGCATGATGCCGGCGCTGTTTCAGCGCCAGATCGAGGCGGGCGCCTGGGGCATTACCCTGGCCAATGCCGTGCAGACCCGTGCCGCCTATGCCGGTGGCGTGCGTCGCGTGCTGATGGCCAACCAACTGGTAGGCGCGCCGAACATGGCGTTGATCGCTGACCTGTTGGCCGACAAGGACTTCGACTTCCACTGCATGGTCGATCACCCGGACAACGTCGCCGACCTGGGCCTGTTCTTCGCCGCCCGTGGCCTGCGCCTGAACGTGATGATCGAATACGGTGTGGTCGGCGGTCGTTGCGGCTGCCGCAGCGAGCAGGAAGTGCGTGACCTGGCCAAGGCGATCAAGGCCCAACCGGCCCTGGCCCTCACCGGGATCGAAGGCTATGAGGGCGTGATCCATGGCGAGCATGCGATCAGCGGCATTCGCGATTTCGCCGCCAGCCTGGTGCGCCTGGCGGTCGACCTGCAGAACAATGGTTCTTTCGACCTGCCCAAGCCCATCGTCACGGCGTCGGGGTCGGCCTGGTACGACCTGATTGCCGAGTCGTTCGAAGAGCAGAACGCTGCTGGCCGCTTCCTCAGCGTATTACGCCCTGGCAGCTACGTAGCTCATGACCACGGCATCTACAAAGAGGCGCAATGCTGCGTGCTCGACCGTCGCAGCGACCTCAGCGAAGGCCTGCGCCCGGCGTTGGAAGTCTGGGCCCATGTGCAATCGTTGCCCGAGCCTGGCTTTGCGGTGATTGCCCTAGGCAAGCGCGACGTGGCCTACGACGCCGGTTTGCCGGTGCCGCTCAAACGCTACAAGGCTGGTATCTTGCCGGCAGAAGGTGATGACGTGGGCACGTGCAAGGTCACCGCGGTGATGGACCAGCATGCGTTCATGACCGTGGCGCCGGGGGTTGAGTTGCGTATTGGCGATATCATTTCGTTCGGTACTTCCCACCCTTGTTTGACGTTCGACAAGTGGCAGGTCGGCTGCCTGGTGGATGAGCAGTTGCAGGTGATCGAGAGCCTGCAGACCTGCTTCTAGACCGCGTCGCTCCCTTCGCGAGCAAGCCCGCTCCCACACTTGAAATGCATTCCAAATGTGGGAGCGGGCTTGCTCGCGAAGGGGCAATCAGCCCCAACCGAGACAATCGCCATGCCCACCCAACCCCGCATCGCCCTGATCGGCGAATGCATGATCGAACTGCAACACCGCGCCGACGGCAGCCTGCACCCGAGCTTTGGCGGCGAACCCTTAAATGCGGCGGTAT
>NZ_JACARN010000115.1:0-10349 GCF_013386605.1 Pseudomonas sp. IPO3749
CCCTTAAATGCGAAGAGCCATATTAGCACTATTGTTGTTAATTAAGTGATAGCGCCTTGCGTCGCACCATCATCATGTTGCCTAACCGGCGATGCGTTGTGCTCGACTAATCATCAGGATAAGAATAATGAAAGATAGTTTCGATTTTATCGTTGTTGGAGCCGGAAGTTCCGGTTGTGTTACAGTGAATAGGTTGGTTCTCGAACACGGCGCACGCGTTCTTTTATTGGAGGCGGGCCCTAGCAACAACAATCAGATCATTAAGATGCCCGCTGGCACTTTGAAGATGATCTACGGTAAAACACCTTTTGTTAAGCGCATAAGGTCTATGCCCCAGCCGTCACTCGGCGGCCGTGCCATCGATGTCGCCCAAGGCAACGTTGTCGGCGGAGGAAGTTCGGTCAACGTCATGCTTTATGCGCGAGGCTCCCGACTTGATTATGATTTATGGGATAAAGCGACAGGTGGCGCCGGATGGGGATGGGATGATCTGATTCCCTATTTCCGCCGTCAGGAAGGCAATCAGCGATTGCAGAATGAGGCGCACGGTAGTGAGGGGCCATTGAAGGTGTCGGATGCTCCGTACCTCATCGAAGCTGACAGCTTGTTCCTGCGTACTATGCAAAATCTCAACATTCCATATACCGATGATTTCAACTCCGGCAATCTCCATGGTGTTGGTCTTACGCAATCTACGGTTTATCGCGGGAGACGTTGCAGTTCCGCGGACGCCTTCTTAAGCCCGATCCTTAACGATCCTCGCTTGACCTTGGTGACCTCGGCGCGCGTGAATCGAATTCTGTTTGAGGGCACTCGCGCGGTGGGTGTGGAATATGTGGTTGACGACATTACTCATCAGGCCTCAACCACTGGTGAGGTCATCCTGACAGCAGGCGCCTTTGTTTCACCACAACTGCTCATGTTGTCGGGCATTGGTCCTTGCAAACATCTGGAGGAGCACGGCATCAAGACTCTGGTCGATTCGCCTGGAGTCGGTCAGAACCTGCAAGACCACCATGTCGCGATTCTCTCGGCCACCACGAAACGTCCCATTGGTTACTTTGGTGAAGATACTGGCTTGAAAGCGCTTAAAAACGCGATTCAGTATTTTGCGTTCAAAAACAGTGGACCTATCGGTTCCACAGGCTCGGAAACTATGGCATTCGTTAACCTCGACGATCCCGAGGCCGATCCAGATATCCAGATTTATTGCATCGGCGCTATGTGGCCAACGGTGAAGCGTGGCCCAACCGACGCCGTGACTCTGATGGCGAACCTAGTCAAGCCGCTTTCGCGGGGCACGGTGAAGCTGCGTTCGGCAAACCCTGCCGACCATCCTGAAGTTGATCTTCGCTGGCTTAGCGATCCTTCGGACCGTCGCCGCATGTTGCAGTCGCTCAAATACCTGAGAGAGATCGTCGCGACAGCTCCGTTTTCCTCGGTCATCGATGAGATTTTCTCGCCGGTCAACCAGATACAGTCCGACGAAGCACTGCTGGACTACATCCACCAGACTACGGAAAGTAACTACCACCCCGTTGGTACTTGCCGGATGGGCCAGGAAGACGATCCAATGTCTGTCCTGACCCCCGATCTGAAGGTCAAAGGCGTGCAAAACGTTCGTGTGTTTGACTGTTCAATGATGCCGATAATCATCAGCGCCAACACCAACGCGACAGCAATGGCCGTTGCCGAGAAAGGTGTTGATCACATGATGGGGAAAATTTCGCTGCGCACACCTGGTCGCCAGACCAGTGTTAGTACCGCGGAGTCCACAAGAAGTTAAAGCACTCCATGGCTTCACCGGCAAGGCTGCTCCCACTATGGATCATGAGTCTCGTAGGAGCGGGCTTGTCGGCGATGAAGCCAGCCTGTGCTTTACAGGTCTTCATCAATAACAAACCTGCTCTTGCAAGGGATTACGAAATGCACATCGATAGACCTATCGAGTTTTTCTTTCTTACGGTGTGGCATTGGATTCTAGTATTTTGTTGCTACCCAACGCTGGCTGAGAGGCATGTTGAGGTGCCATCAAGGTTTAACGTCGCAGTTGTATTTTGTGAGGAGAACACATTCGATGAATGCTTCTAATTTTTCGAGTACGGACGAGATTAGGTCAGCGTTTTCCCATGCAATGTCACAGATGTACAGGGATGAAGTGCCTCTCTATGGTATTTTGATGGAACTGGTTTCCGAGGTGAATAGGGAAGTCATAAGCGCAGACCCCGAACTGTTCAAAAAACTGGCGCAGACTGGTGAAATTCACCGCTTACATAACGAGCGGCACGGCGCAATTCGTGTAGGCACAGATGCAGAGTTGTCAATGTTGTGTAGGTTGTTTGCTGTGATGGGAATGGAACCTGTCGGGTACTACGATCTGGCCCCCGCTGGGGTCCCTGTTCATTCCACAGCATTTCGGGCAATTGAAGACGCTGCACTCAACACTTGCCCGTTCAGAGTATTTACTTCTCTGCTCAGAGTCGAATTGATAGACGATACGGAGCTCCGAGCGATCGCTCAGCATTTGCTCTGTCAGCGCAAGATTTTTACTCCTCGAGCTTTAGAACTAATTGAGCAATGCGAAGCTGCAGGCGGACTATCTGCTGCGGACGCTTCGGAGTTTGTTGACCGTGCTCTCGAAACCTTCCGCTGGCATAACATAGCTACTGTCTCTCTTGACCAATACATGAAACTGAGTGCTCAGCACCGTTTGATCGCCGATGTCGTCGCCTTCAAAGGCCCCCATATCAATCACCTGACCCCTCGTACTATGGACATCGATGCCGTTCAGCGAGGTATGTTTATGAAGGGAATTGTTCCGAAAGCGGTGATTGAAGGTCCGCCTCGAAGGAAATGCCCGATCCTCCTACGTCAAACCAGTTTTAAGGCGCTTGAGGAATCCATCAGCTTTGTGGGGCAAGAGGTAGGAGAGTCAGGTAGTCACTCTGCTCGCTTCGGGGAAATTGAACAACGTGGCGTTGCTCTCACGCCTAAGGGGCGAGCTCTCTATGACGAGCGTTTAAGCGTTGCTCGGAACGAGTTGGGCGAGGTTCCAAACGAGGCAAACGCTGCTGAATACGTTCGTATTCTGGAAAAGGCTTTTCAAGCATTTCCCGACAATTATGAGGAGATGCGTTCGCTGGGACTCGCATATTTCCGGTATTTTCCAGCCGAAAGGGCAATGGAAGCTTCGGGTAATAATTTGCAGATGAAAAGCTTGAATCAGCTTGTTGATGAGGGTTGGATCAGGTTTGAACCGATAGTTTATGAGGACTTTCTGCCTGTAAGCGCAGCAGGGATTTTTCAGTCCAATTTGGGTGGCGATGCTCCACCACACTATTCGGCAAACTCAAATCAGAAAAAGTTTCACTCAGCGCTTGGTAGGAAGACGCTTAATGAACTTGAGCTTTACGCCGAAAGCCAAACGCGTTCTTTGCGTAGCTGCGCCAGAATCATGAGGATTAGCGAAGCAAGCTGGATGCTTTAGCGGACGTATTAGGCCCCTTAGTCATGAGTCTTCCCTCACCTCAGCACAAAGGGAGCTAGAAAGGTAAGAGGACGAGTAGCATTCGGTGGGGCTCATCCTGACCTCGGAGCTTTTTGCAACAGGTGTGTGAGGGCTGTGCGATTGATATTCGAACCCGCCTGGCCCCCAGCGGCAAGCGTAAGGGTGTCGGTGTTTGCCTGCACACTAACAGGTCGATTTCTTGGGTTTGCGATCAATTTCGGCACCTTTTCCCGGTGAGGAGATCGTCCTAGGAACGATGTGAGTGAACACGCTATACTGTCGGCTGAGGCGTTCTGTGGACGCAACCATCGACCTCACATGAGGAGGGTTATGGAAACTTCACCTATATCGACGATCACCTTAAGCCGCAAATTGAAGTTTCACCAACTGATGATATTTGAGTTGGTGCTGGAATCAGGATCATTCGTGCGGGCTGCAAATGCAATGAGTCTTACGCAACCGGCCATAACAAAAGCTATATACGATCTTGAGTTGTTTTTTGGCAGCCCGTTGTTTGAGCGGTCTAATAGAGGAGTAACACCCACCGAGTTCGGTGTTATGCTGGGACGGCGAGTCAAGTCATTGATTGCCGAGACGCGTTATATGACTGAGGAGGTCAACGCATTCAGGACCGGTGAAGCAGGGCATGTGATTGTCGGAACGCTAATATCGGCCTCTGCTAAGTTATTACCTCGGGCAATCGTGGCATTGCGCAAAGCCACTCCTGGCGTGTTGATCACGGTTCGCGAAGGAACAACGGCGCAAATGTTTCCGGCGCTGGCGACAGGAGATCTAGATATCGTCGTAGGACGCCTCCCTGAGCAGGAATTGCCTCTATCCCATGCGTTCCCGCTCAAACACGAAGTTTTGTTCCATGAATCTTTTTGTGCGGTGGTCGGATGCGACCACCCACTGGCTGACAGCAAAGGTTTGAGCATCGCTGACTTGATGACTGAAGAGTGGATCTTCCCACTTCAGGAATCACCCTCCTACAATGCCGTCGAAAAATTTTTTCGTGATTCGAAACTGGGTCTGCCTCCGCATCATGTCAATTCTCTATCTATTCTGACCAACATAGGCTTGCTGTTGGAAACTGATATGATTGCGTTGATGCCTCGAGCAGCAGCACTACAATTCGTCAAGGCTGGATTGATAGTCGTCCTCGACTTAACAAAGAGTGCTAATTTTGGTGAGGTGGGGTTCTCAATTCGCGCCGATAAAGATGTTAATCCCGCTTGCAAAAACTTCATAAAATGCCTTCGCGAAACCGCCAAGAGTATATTCGAATAAAATCTCTACACGCATTCGTTCACCGTATGGTTACGCGAAGAAACGAGCAGGCTGCCTTCATTCAAAACCGCTGATGCGGTCGATGATCAGATTTAGAGACAGAGAGGTTGATGCCAACTTGATTTTTGGTGCTCTACTCACGTTAAACGCTGTGTTTTCAGTGCGATTGTGGCCGATTCTCGGGTTACAAATCCGGTCCACAAGATCCCTTGATAAAATTCCCAAAAGGTAGTTTTAGGGGAGGGGCGTCTACTGGAACAATTTAGTCAGTTTTCTATCGTTTGGCCAAGCTTTGTGGCCAAGAATAAGGCTTGCTCCCTGTCTTTCACGTTGGTGAAACCTAACAGCAAGCCCGACTCAGATGGCGCGTCTAAGTACCAGTTAGTGAGCGCGTGAACACTCAATCCAGCGCTTTTTGCTTTAGCGATTATGGCACGATCATCCTTGCCTTCAGCCAGACGTGTCACCAAGTGCATCCCTCCGACTTGATGGTCGATCGATAGGCGTGAGCCAAGGACGCTGGTCAACGCATCCACGAGCAAGCCTCGTCGAGTTGAATAAAGGTCGCGCATTTTCTTCAAATGACGTGCGAAGTGGCCTTCATTGATGAAGTTGGCTGTGGTGACCTGCCATAGCTGAGGGCAATGACTATGCATGGTGTCCGCGATCTGAGCGAATCGGGAAACAAGATTTTCTGGTACCACTAGGTAGGCGAGACGCAGACTCGGCAACAGCACTTTACTGAAGGTGCCGCAATACAAGACTCGATCGTAGGTATCCAGGCTTTTTAAGGCTGGTAGGGGGCGGCCTAGATAGCGGTATTCGCTGTCATAGTCATCTTCGATAATCCAGCTTTGTTGGTGGTGGGCCCAAGCCAGTAGACTTTGCCGGCGAGGCATCGACATTGGAACACACAACGGACTTTGGTGGGTCGGGGTTACTACTGCAAAACGGGCGTCGCTGCCTCGTTGTATACCTGACTGAACAATCATCCCTTCATTATCGACGGGAACCGAAACAAGGTTTGCTCCAGCTTCGCGCAGGAAATGGTGGGTCGCAAAGTAACCGGGGTCTTCGACCCAGCAGCTATCTCCACTGTGTAGCAGGCTTCTACAGATCAAATCGAGGCAAGCTCGGTAGCCCGCGACAATGAAAACCTGTCCAGGTGAACAGCTAATTCCGCGCGAAACACCCAGATAACCCGCGACTGCGTTGCGCAAAGAAACATGTCCTCTCGCATCAGGGTAAATCAAACCGTCGATGGGAGAGTGGCGCAGAGCACGGTAAGCCAGTCGGTTCCATAACTTGGTCGGAAAGGCATCCAGCGCCGGCAATCCCATCTGCAGCGGCTGCGGAGTCTCTCCCGTATGTATCAAGGACTGCTGGGGAGCTTCCGATTTTATCGGGAGAGGCTTAAGTGGAGCGGATTTGATTTGTGGAGAGACAACTGTCCCGGCAGGCCCGCGTGTCACCAGATAGCCCTCACTTATCAATAATTGATACGCAGCCTCGACTGTCCCCTGAGCCAGATGGAGTTCAGAGGCTAACGCCCGAATGGAGGGCACACGATCACCAGGCTTGAGGCGACCTTCCTTAATTGAATCACGAAAGCGCAGGTAGATCTGCCGAAACAGCGGTAGCCCATCACCCTCATGGTGCACTTTTTTATTCATTGGAATGTCCCAGTCAATTTGATCATTTTTGACTCTATAAAATTTGCCTTTGGTAGGGTAATGTTACACAAATTTATTGCCATCACGACGGTTTATTGTATAAGTCGCTAGGAAGGCCATTTCCCAAAAGCTTACATGCATACGACTTGCAGAGCATTTATGTTCTTCGGTCCCTGGAGAATAAGATGCTCTATAACCCAAGAATGGATCGCTTAATGGTGAGCAGCGGTTCTGTACGACCCCTTGATGCCAAGGTGACGATATGGATATCGGCAATGAGTGCTGCACTCTATCCTTGGATCCTAGAGGCATTCCATTGGGCAGTAACACTTGCTGGTGGCATAAATGGGTCTTTGTCAGCAGGTCATATCGTCGTCGCCGCTTTGTTGTTGATTGCAGCATTTGCTGTGCCTCTGATTTGTCTGATCATGGCGGGTCGTGTAATTCATGCTGCGCCTAGGGAAAGCACCCGCGCCCGACGATTTGCGTTGCTGGCAGTTGCCGTTCCTACGCTATATGTGTTCTTTGGCGTGCTTACTTACATGGCTGGTAGCACGATTCCAGATACCTGGGTATGGTCGCCGGCCTGGTTGCTGCTGGGGGCGTGGGCAACGAGAGAAGGCGATTCCAGCATGCTTTCTCAAGCACATCCGTCCTCACGTCTGCGTGTAGCTCACGGTATCAGTGGCTCAATAACTGCACTCTACGTTCTATTTCATATCATTAATCATTTGTTTGGGCTTATAAGCCCTCAAGCGCATGCAGCAGTGATGGATATAGGCCGTACCGTCTATAGAGCTGCAGCTATCGAACCGCTGTTGGTGACGGTCATGCTGTTCCAGATTATCAGCGGCCTACGACTAGCGTGGACTTGGACAGAAACAACAGCTGACCGTTATCGGGTTTTTCAGGTGGCATCAGGTGTGTTTATGTCAGTGTTTATTCTCGGTCACATGAATTCTGTGTTCATCTTTGCGCGTACTTTTCTCGACATTCCCACCGACTGGGCTTTCGCCGCAGGACTGCCCGCCGGCTTGATACACGACGCTTGGAACATCCGTCTCTTGCCCCACTACGCACTTGGTGTGTTTTTTGTGTTGACTCACCTGTTTTCAGGGTTACGCGTGGTGCTGCTCGCGCATGAGGTAAGTCAATCGAATGCAAATCGGATTTGGTGGCTGGGAGCAGGGATAAGCTCGCTGATTTCGGTGGCAATTATGTGCGGCATGACTGGACTTAGACTGATCTGAGTGACCATATTTTTTACAAAGCGGACCAATAGTGAGGCTGCTGGTTTGTTCTGATGCTAAAAACTAAAGGGGCCGTAACAGCTAGCTTCGGTCCCTCCCAAAGATGATAGGATGAACTATTCGTGTGTCACGGGTGTTCGCAACACATCACGTCGCTGTCTACTCTTCTGCTCCGTGCACAGACATCAAATCCACTTGGAGTCCATCCTGGTTTTTGCAAGCAAGTGAGTCTGTGTCCGAACAGAACGCGTTGTGCACAGGGTTCAAAAGTGAAGTTCACACTTCTAACTCCTAGCCAACCTCAACCGCCGCTCGATCTGACACCGCCTGTCCACCGGGCAAATAGTCCACTTGGTGACGAGTTGTCCGCACGCCTTCCAATTGTTGGCGAACGCTCAGATGTGCCGGATGGGAAGAGCATCCCTCCAGCGCTTCGTGACTATCGAACCCACTGTAGAGCACAACGTCGCAGGCATACTCGATCTGGCTGATCTCGATGCCAACCTCGATAGTCTTCATGCCAGGAATGTTGCCCGCTAGACCTTCGACCAGATTTTTTACCCGAAGGCTATTCGCGAGCTTCTCAGCAGAGCTGGCACCCTTTATATTCCACATAACAATGTGTTTGATCATATAGTAAACCTATTAAGCATAGAGCGGACTCGCGCGATAGAGCGCCGTTACTCACCCACTGATGTGGTAGATTGCAGAATGAAATCCCAGTTGATATGGAGGAATGGCGCTTTCAGGCCACGGCACTTTGCCATATCCGCATCGCTTAGCCTGTCGATAGTGGCAATCAGGGCGGGCCTAACTCCGAGCACGGTGTCTTCGCGCAGATAAGGGCAATCCGGAGCAAAGATGTGCGTGGTGACCAGTTCGTATCCAAGCACCGTGACGATAAAGTGAATATGCGCTGCCCAATGAGGATGCCGTCCAATCCGGCCTAGAAGCTTGCCGACCGGACCGTCGCTGGGAATAGGATAATGACGCGGTTTGGATGTGCGAAATGCATAGTGTCCGTCAGCCTCAGAAACGAATACACCACGCAGAACCAAGTCGGACTGTATCCCGCGCTGTTGCAAGTCATAGAAACCGTCTTCGTTGGTTTGCCAGATATCGAGCGTCGCGCCCACGATAGGCCGACCTTCAGTGTCCTTTACGTACCCGCTAACCAGTAAAGGTTCGTCTTTCTCATCCAGGCAGATGTTGCTGTTGTTGGGATAGTGCGGTGCTCCGGGCAAGTAGAACGGCCCCAATACGGTGTTAAAGGTCGGCGGTTGACGTCCTGTCGAGTGAGGACGATCGTTGATGACTTCCGCCAGCATGCTCGCATCCAGCACGTCGGACAGCAGAATGAACTCCTGACGCCGGTCGTTATACATGTGCCCTACATCAGTGAGAAACTCGATGGCCGCGTGCCATTCCGCATACGTGGGCTCGATTTCCTTGATGGCAGCATGGAAGTGCTTCACGATAACGCCCATCACCTGGCGAGTGCACGGGTCGCCGAAATCGCTCATACGTGCGTTAACGACTTCCACCTAACTGGTTTCGGTGAAGAGGTTGTTGAGATCGATGTCGTCAGGTTGCGGCAGTGCACTTTCGAGTTCTCCGTCGTTTTTGTGAGCGATATATGGTTACTGGCATTAAGCTCAGCGTTCATAGGTGTCTCCTGCCGGTAAACCCGCCAAGGTATCAAAGGAACCGAACGATAAGTTCTTAGCTGTCTGCAAATGATCGACAGACCAGCAACCAGCCGTCTTCTACGTCACCCTCATCCAGGACTGAGTGTCCAAGCGATTGACTCGGCCTGATTCCAGTCGACATGTACACGAAGCACATTCGAGCCAGGGGTATTTGCCGCGTGGCGCCAGAACAGTGATGACGGAGTGTGCCTGCCCGGCATGGTGACCGTTTCCGGAACCACTACCGGTAGCGACAAACACTTGGGCACCTGTATCAAGCCAACGTCAACTGGACGCCTATCTCCAATATCACGGTCGGTCTCGACTATCTGTTCTATGACATCGGTTCGGCGAACAAGAATGCCGGAGGCAGTAACTCGCAAATCGTGGTGTTGCGTACCTCGTTTCGTTATTGAAAAGAGGCCATTCAAGCATAAAGTATGACTGGATAAAGCATAAGTCGGCAAAGCGGCTTTTGCTTTGTCCATAACCGTCTGTTGGTCACACATTGCTGACCTTTTGTGAACTTATTAAGCATTTTCAACATCTGGCTGGCGAGCTTCCGACTCCAAGCATAGAACCTTTCATCATTTCTGCGGTACGTGCTATCCAATGCCGGCATTCGATGCTACGAGCGATAGCACCGGTGGAAGCTTGTCCAAAACCCAAGAGCGCTCCGCCATTGATCATCAAAGTCAAAATTATGATTATCCATAGCTTGTCAGCTTTCATAACAGCATCTCGTAGTAATGATAATCCAGCTACCCGTTACGGTTACTGTGTTTAATGCCGACCAGTTAAACAATTGAAGAATGGGGTCTCCGTAATGAGGCCCCATTGAGGACAAAAACTAAGTCATCTTTAGTGATAGTTAATTTTAGACGACCGCCACTTAACAAAACTTAGACTACTGTTACGCTAGGAAAATCAATATCAGTGT
>NZ_JACARN010000116.1:0-5378 GCF_013386605.1 Pseudomonas sp. IPO3749
TGTGCGTACTTCACCAACGACTCGGTTAACGCCTGAGTGCGAGCACCCGCCTGACCTTGATAAGCCAGCGTGTTCATCAGCGCAATCAGCGGGGATTGGCGCACATCGCTCATCAGCGTCAACTGGTCGATGACTTCGTCAAGGCTACCCGCTTCCTGCCAGCGCAGGCTGTTAAACAGATCCAGCCAGGCACTGGCGTAGTCCTGGAAGTAACGTTCAGTGAGACGCTCACGGAGCTGGTCGGGGCTCAAGCGGGTGTCGATGTCGGTGGGTTTGTCGCTGAGGACCCAGTCGATCTCTTCGCGGCGAGCCTCGGCGATCTCGTCGATGGCTTGGCGCACCTGGCCCTCCCAGGCCTGCCGAGTGAATACGCCCGGCACGCTCGCACCGGTGGAGAACAAGACCGAGGCATCGGTATCACCCACAAGCTGGTGAAGGCCCAGGTCCGGGAAGTGATTGGCGGCGTCATCGAGCAACTGTTGATACAGACTGGCTTCGGCATTGCGCTGGCCCAGTTGACCGAGCAGTACTTGCCGAACTTGTGCGACCAGCCGAGGATCGGCCTCGATGCGCCAAGCGGGGTTCGCGGCCAGATGCTCGCCGTAGAATTGCCACAGGTTAGGTGCCAGGCTTTGCCAACGTCCCGGCGCAATGCCTGGGCGTGTGGGCTGGGTGTCGCCCAGGGTCTTGACCAGAAAACCGGCATCGGCTTTCTCCGGGCGCGCCATCATCAAATAGGCTTTGAGCTGGGCATAGGCATCACGTGCACGTTCAGCACGCGCGGGGCTGTCCGGGGCCAGCTTGACCAGTGCGCTGAGCTGTTGGCGCAGAGCCGCGGTCGCCGGATCGCGGATCAGGCGGTTGTTGGCCTCCACATAACGTGGCCACAACGTTTCGAGCAATGCTTGATTTTGGTTCAAACCAAAGCGTTGGTACCACGGAGCGCCGTCCTGGACGCGATCATCCAGGCGCGCCAGATCGCGGACCAGTTCGTTGAGGGCATTCAATTGTTCGTCGCCGGTGCCTTGTTGTTGCAGGATTGCCAGTGAGGCCTGGACTTGAGTAATCAGTAGGCGATTGCTGGTGAACGACAGCAGTGAACCCGCCGCCCAGAGCATTGCCAAACCCAGCGTCAGCACGTAAACAACGCGCGGCGCCCCCCAGCCGAATCTGTGGCTGCGACCACGGTCACCCAGCACGCCCTGCCAGGCGGGAGGCACCACCCAATGGTTGTCAGATTCATGGGAAGAACAAGGCACCGGTAAGCTGAACCACACCCCACGTAAAGGGATGCCAAGGGCAAACCTGCCGGCCCATGCAGAGAGCGTATGACACCAACGCGCAATTCCCTCCCCCCGCAAATCACGGGACAGCCGTAGCAGGAAGTCATGGCTCATCAGCGTGCTCATCTGCCCCAACCCTTCACGGCGCAACGACTCCAACAATTCAGTCAACGCTGACTCCAGCGACACCGAAGTGACCCGGGCTGGCAACAGACACCCCACCGGCTGCGGCGTGCGAGCGTCTTGCGACCACCGACTGTGGCAGATTTGCCAGAGGTGCAGTGGCAGTTGCCATTTCAGGTCACGGGCCAGGTCTTGTAATTGACGCATACCTTTGCCGATCGCGGCGTCATCGGCGGCCTGAGTTTCGTTGAGTGCCCAGACAACGCCGTCCAGGGCTCGCCATCGGCTGAGCGCGCTCCATCGGTTACGGAATAACTGATCCAACTGCGCCTGAGCACTGCCGCCCCACAACAGAACGGTGCCTTGAGCTTGCTGCCATTGGTTTTCAGCCAATGCGGGGGCGATGGCTTTGATTTCGGCGGGTTCGCCGATGACCAGCAGCAATCGGACATTACGGCGCCAAAAGAATCCGTAGCATTTGCGTAAATCTTGGATCAGCTCTGCCTGATAGGTGCATTCAACCGGTTGTGTCGGGGGCGACGAAGGCATCCCACGACCCCCCACGACTAAACTGCGTACCCCCTTCTGGATTACCAGCCATGCCACCAGCGCCATGCCGAAAAACAACAACCACAGCATGACACCCTTGACCATGAGATCGCGTATCACGGCCCAACCAACGGGCCTGCTCCCCATCAATAACCACCAGATCGCGGCGCCCACAGCGACAAGTACCGCCAGGGTCAAAGCCAGTAACAGCGCCGTCTGCCACATGGACACTTTCGGGGATTCAATTTTTTCAGTCATCGGGTTTCACAACTCCAACGGCCAGGGTGTGATGGGGATCATTCGCCAACCAGGCGCAAGGTACCTGATGCTCTTGGGCATACCAGGCTGCCAGGGTTTGCGCGACCATGGCCTGTAGACGATCCAAGGTGCCAAAGTTGGCGTCTTGCGGTTTGGTCTTCCAGTCGATGGCAGACAGCTCAGCTATATTCGGTTGAGCAAACGACACGCACAGCTCGGCAGGGGTCGTCAGGTCGCTCTGCTGCAAAGCTCGCTCAGCGACCCTCGAGAGCGGCTCGGTGTCGGCCGAAAACCATTCACCTCGTGTAAAGCGTACGCCGCCTTCTGGGCCAAACAACCAGAGCAGTGCTGCCTCCCCAGAAGGCGATTGGCCCTCACTTTCTACTGGCGAGGATTGGCAACCGGCACACAGAATACGGGCCGTCGTCGCTGCACCCTGCAATTGATCAATGA
The DNA here is from genome assembly GCF_013386605.1 of Pseudomonas sp. IPO3749. Lineage (NCBI taxonomy): Bacteria > Pseudomonadati > Pseudomonadota > Gammaproteobacteria > Pseudomonadales > Pseudomonadaceae > Pseudomonas > Pseudomonas sp. IPO3749. The sequence goes on from NZ_JACARN010000116.1 coordinate 2,667, forward strand.
CCGAATCCAGGCTACGAATGCCCTCCCACGTCTCGGGCTGTTCGGGCAGTTGAACCCGCCCAGTGCTCAGTGCAACTTGCTGGACGAATGCTTGCCAGGCCGCTTGCGACCCCAGCCAGTAACAACGCAGAGGCTGAACGAACGAGTGTTCCTCACGTTGCTCATTCCACTGTTGAGCGAGCAAGATCGCCATATTTCGCTCACGCCCAGCAACATCACTTCCAAACACCTGGCGAAGGTACAACGTTCGCCCTTCCGGTGTTTTCTGTGGCATGGGTGGCGGATAGTCCGAGTTGAACAGTCTTAGGCCGTGCTCTGGTTTTGTGCAGGTCGGTGATACCAGCACGGACTCGACCAATCCGACTTTCTGCCGATGGTGCTGCCACCACGCCAGCCGTACCTGTTCGGCTGCCTCGTGGTAGTGCTGCGCGGTATGCCGATTCAGACGAAAGTACAAAACACGCAGCAGCAACGCGAGCAACCAGACCAGGAAAACGCAGGCCAAACTGGTCATCGCTAAACGCGATTCAATGAATGGTCGAAATACCACGCTGAGGCCAGCCCAAATAACCAGCAAGACCAAGCCACTGGTCAGCCAGCGTGAGTAGATAGGTACGCGAGCCATAGGATAGGGAGCTAACTCAGGCGCGCGAATCAAAATGCCACCTCCGTATCGGGCATTGAGCTGACCAGTGTGCACCCGCACTTGCATCGGTGTCCGTGCAACGCCGCAGGACGCCCGTCGATGTGCAGTAAGTCAGTGCCTTCGGCGATCTCGGTGCGACCGTGCAGGTTGCAGCGCACGGCATTACCCAGGCAGGCCATGGGTCTTCCATCACACTCGTAGTGTCCCTCCAGCACTTCGCCGCCATATTCTTGCAATGTGTCGCCCTGACGGATAACCGGTTTCATCGCCCTGTCTCCACAAAGTGGTCGTGCATTACTGCGGACATGACTGAGGCTCCGGCAAATGCAGCGAGGTCTTGATCGGGTATTCCGGGCTGCCGTAGGCGTAGCAGGAGGTGGTGACCTGGATGTCATCGCAGGGCAGGAAGTGGACGGTGAGGCCGCAGACTTTTTGGCCGGTGTAGTCGGGGATCGGGACTGTTTTGGTGAGTTGGCGTTTTTGGGCATTGATTCTGTTAAGCCACTCCAAATACTTGTTCCGATCTGCATATCCCGGAAAGTCAAAGGAGTAGGCAACACCTGTTTCCCAATCCACACGCACCGTAATCCCCGGCTGCCAACGCGCCGGTGCGACATAACAGCAACCGCCCCCGCCGCCCTGATACGGGCCAATAATGTCGATGCCTGAGCGGCCATCGACACTGAACCGATTGATCGCCCAGTGCGTATGATTTATAGCTTCAAGCGTGCTGGCCTGAGCGGTTTGTGCCCACGCTGCCCCAGTCAGACAGCAGAACAAACTCACCCACACAGCGCATAAATGCGGGGCATGCATCGGTTTGATTCCTAACGTAGTGCGTCGCAAATCGTGATCAGGCCTGTGCATCGCTCACCTCGGCAAGCTTGGCGTAAAAGGCCTCCCAGTGCGCATCGATGGCCTTGTGAGCCTCGGCCAAGCGTTGTGCGTCCATGACGGGGGGGCGAGTGGCGACGACTGTGTTCGAGGCAGGCAACGGTGGGATACCGGCGAGCACCGTCGCTTGAATTTCAGGGTTGAGCGCAAGCTCTCGTCTGCTGGCCTCACCGAAGAACACCATGCGCTCACGGAAATAACTGCCCATCGGTTCACGGCCCAATGAGTACAGAAACCAGGCGCGGGAATCGTGGACTTGCTCATCAAACAGCGCACGCAACAGCCCCGGCGGTTCGTGGGTGTTGGCGGCTTCGTCGACGCGACCACGTGTGTTGGCATCCAGGTGACTGCGGTAACCGGCCGCTGGTGGAAACAGCTGGCCGACCCTGGCCTGCCCCGCCGCTTTCATCTGCCGGCACTCGACGCGGGCGTCGGCGGTGATGATGCGCAGCACGACCAAGGGCGGCATGTGCGCCGGCAGTACTCGACTCAGGCTGGAGGCCAGGTGATCGGGGTCGCGGTAGGCTGCCGCAAACTCTTCGGCAGCCTCACGCAATTGGGTTTGGCCCATGTCCGGATCGAAATCCTTCACCCCGGGTTCCAGTGGCCTTTTCGGCGTGCGGCCTTCGCGTTCGATGGCGAGTTGCTGGCGCCGACGTTTTTCCACCGCGGCCTGATTTTGATTGCGCCGGGTCTTGGCTTGATCGCGGGCTACATCGTCAGCTTCGGTGTCGCTTGCCTGGCGGTAGAAAGGGGCCTGCTTCAGGCTGGCGAAGGCGTAACGATCGATGCGCCAGGCGGTGATCCAGCCTAGTTGGGTGCGGGCCGCTTGTTCCAAGGTGGTGGTGGAGGTGAGGGGTTGGTAGCGTTCTATTTGTTCTGTGGAGAGCGGTTGAGTGACTGGAGGTAGGCCCAGGGTCAGTTGGCGCCAGGCGTTGAAGCGGGCAACCAAGGTTGAAGAAACATCAAACTCTACTTGCAGCTCAGCTTCCATTGCTCGCCAGAGTTCGTGCCGCATGCCTATTGGTAAAGAATGCGGAGGCACTTTTAATGGTGCCCCATGCGAAAAAGCATCAGCATATATTTCGTGCAGGGCGATCTGCGACAACAATAAGCCGCCGCCCAGTTGCCAATCGGGACTATATGCCTTCCCCTGATCCCCCGGCGGATAC
>NZ_JACARN010000117.1:0-965 GCF_013386605.1 Pseudomonas sp. IPO3749
AGCCCCAACCGAGACAATCGCCATGCCCACCCAACCCCGCATCGCCCTGATCGGCGAATGCATGATCGAACTGCAACACCGCGCCGACGGCAGCCTGCACCAGAGCTTTGGCGGCGACACCTTAAATGCGGCGGTATACCTGCGCCGCGAGCTGGGCGAAACGGGCAGCGTCGACTACGTCACCGCCCTGGGCGATGACAGCTTCAGCGATGCCATGTGCCAGCAATGGACGCAGGAAGGCCTGGGCCTGGAAAGGGTCCAGCGCCTGCCCGGACGTTTGCCGGGTTTGTACTGCATCCAGACCGACGCCAATGGCGAACGCAAATTCCTCTACTGGCGCAACGAAGCGGCCGTGCGTGACTGTTTCACCACGCCCGCCGCCGAGCCGATCCTGGCCGCGTTGCCGGACTACGACGTGGTGTATTTCAGCGGAATCACCCTGGCGGTACTGGGTGATATCGGCCGTGAGCGTTTGCTGCAAACCCTGGTCGAAACCCGTCGGCGAGGGGGCAAGGTGGTGTTCGACAACAACTATCGGCCGCGTCTGTGGGCCAGTGTTGAAGCGGCGCGCGCGGCGTATCACCGTGTGTTGGCCGAGGTGGATATCGCCTTGCTGACCGAGGACGACGAGCGTGCGTTGTTTGGTTATGCCGACAGCGAGCAGGTGTTCGCGGCGTATCCTGGGATTGAAGAAGTGGTGCTCAAGCGTGGGGCGGAGGAATGTCTGATCCGTTGCAAGGGCGAGCGTTTTGGTGTGCCGGCGCTGAAGGTGGAAAAGGTGGTGGACACGACAGCGGCGGGGGATTCGTTCAGTGCGGCGTATTTGGCGGGGCGGCTGAAGGGCGGTTCGCCAGAGGAAGCCGCTTTGGCTGGCCATCGGCTGGCTAGTCGGGTCATCCAGGTTCCAGGGGCATTGATACCAAAGTGAATGGCCGCCTGCGGCGGATCGCGGGCAAGCCCGGCTC